>NZ_JAKSXG010000029.1:0-991 GCF_022380625.1 Pseudomonas sp. DP-17 | reverse complement strand
CTTTGGCTTTGGCTTTGGCTCTTGAAGTCTTCCAGAAAAACACCCACGCACTCCGAACCGCCCCCGTTCAGGAGGCCTCGTTGAAGCGGAGTTTCAGGGGTTGAGCGACATGGATGTCGCGAGAGCGGCGATGGGCCAGGGATGGCCCTTCGCCGCGTGCCCCTGAAACTTCGATTCAACGAGGGCATTTTTCGCCTAGGCGAAAAACCGGATGTCCGGGGCAAGACCTTTGCCTTCTTTGGGGCGTTTGCCAAAGAAGGTCGCCCGAGGGGGCGAAACAGGAAGTTCGCGCGCACGTCGAAGCGACGCGGGAAACCATGGCGCGAGGCAGGCACATCGCGGACGGAGTCCGCTCCTACGAGTAAGCACCGTGCCACGCGGTTCGCGAGCAAGCTCGCTCCTACGAAAAGCAAAAAACCGGAGCCTCGCGGGAGGCTCCGGTTTTCATTTCAGCGGGCTGTTATTTGCCAGCAGTCAGGGTGCTGTAAGCAGTGATCAGGTTCCGGTAGTCCGGAATGTGGTTCGAGCACAGCGCCGCCAGCCCTTCGATATCGTTGCGCCAGTCGCGGTGCAGTTCACAGGCCACGCCGAACCAGGTCATCAGCTGCGCACCGGCCGCTTCCATCCGGCGCCAGGCGGCGTCGCGGGTCATCTCGTTGAAGGTGCCGGAAGCGTCCGCCACCACGAACACATCGAAACCTTCGGCCAGGGCCGACAGCGCCGGGAACGCCACGCACACCTCGGTCACCACGCCGGCGATGATCAGCTGCTTCTTGCCGGTGGCCTTCACTGCCTTCACGAAGTCCTCGTTGTCCCAGGCGTTGATCTGGCCGGGGCGGGCGATGTACGGCGCGTCCGGGAACTGGGCCTTCAGCTCGGGAACCAGCGGGCCGTTGGGGCCGGTTTCGAAGCTGGTGGTGAGGATGGTCGGCAGGTTGAAGAACTTCGCCAGGTCGCCCAGCGCCAGCACGTTGTTCTTGAACTTGTCCGG
>NZ_JAKSXG010000028.1:0-1231 GCF_022380625.1 Pseudomonas sp. DP-17 | reverse complement strand
TGAATCGCCCCTAGTTTCGTAGACACCTCCAAGCCTCATAATGAGGCCCATTAGGAGGTGCCATGAGCAACCAGCGTTACCCCGAAGAATTCAAAATCGAAGCGGTCAAGCAAGTGACCGAGCGCGGCCTCCCCGTAGCCGAGGTGGCAGCGCGATTAGGCATGTCGGTGCACAGCCTGTATGTCTGGATCAAGCGCTACAGCAAGCCCCAGGAGCAGCGGCAGCAAGAAGACGATCAGCAGGCCGAACTGCGTCGTCTGCGCGCCGAACTCAAGCGAGTGACCGAAGAGCGAGACATTCTAAAAAAGGCCGCCGCGTACTTTGCCAAGGAGTCCGGCTGAAGTACGCCGTCATCAGCAAGCTGTCGGTGGAGTACCCGGTTCGACGCCTCTGCCAGACCCTGAAAGTGCATCCCAGCGGTTACTACGCCTGGCTGGCCGAGCCGAAATCCGTGCGCGCCAAGGAAGATCAGCGCCTGCTCGGGTTGATCAAACATGCCTGGCTGGAAAGCGGTGGGGTCTACGGCTATCGCAAGATTCACGACGACCTGCGTGAGCTGGGGGAGTCCTGTGGCCGGCACCGCGTGGCTCGCCTGATGCGGGGAGAAGGGCTGCGCTCACAAACCGGCTATCGGCGGCGTCCCGGCTATTATGGCGGGCGGCCGACGGTGGCTTCGCCCAATCGTCTGGAGCGGCAGTTCAACGTCAGTGAGCCGAACAAGGTCTGGGTCACCGACATCACCTACATCCGCACCTATGAGGGCTGGTTGTACTTAGCGGTAGTGCTAGATCTGTTTTCACGCCAGGTGATCGGCTGGTCGATGAAGTCACGAATGTGCAGCGACCTGGCCATCGATGCCCTCCTGATGGCGGTGTGGCGGCGCAAGCCCAAGCAGGAAGTGATGATCCACTCCGACCAGGGCAGCCAGTTCAGCAGTTCGGACTGGCAGAGTTTCCTCAAGGCTAACAACCTGATCAGCAGCATGAGTCGACGTGGCAACTGCCACGACAACGCGGTAGCGGAAAGCTTTTTCCAGTTGCTGAAGCGGGAACGCATCCGACGGAAAATCTACGGCACCCGCGAAGAAGCCCGCAGTGATGTGTTCGATTACATCGAGATGTTTTATAACCCCAAACGCCGGCACAGCAGCGCTATGCAGCTATCGCCAGTGGAGTTTGAAAAGCGCTATTTCCAAAGCTTGGAGAGTGTCTAGGAAAGCCGGGGCGATTCA
>NZ_JAKSXG010000026.1:0-3373 GCF_022380625.1 Pseudomonas sp. DP-17 | reverse complement strand
AATCGTCGAAAGCTCAGACATGAATGTTCAGGTTGAACGAACATTGATGTCTGGTCTTTGTGCCAGAACTGTTCTTTAAAAATTTGGGTATGTGATAGAAGTAGACTGAATAATCTCTTTCACTGGTGATTATTCAAGTCAAGGTAAAATTTGCGAGTTCAAGCGCGAATTTTCGGCGAATGTCGTCTTCACGTTCGAGACAATAACCAGATTGCTTGGGGTTATATGGTCAAGTGAAGAAGCGCATACGGTGGATGCCTTGGCAGTCAGAGGCGATGAAAGACGTGGTAGCCTGCGATAAGCTTCGGGGAGTCGGCAAACAGACTTTGATCCGGAGATCTCTGAATGGGGAAACCCACCCGGGATAACCTGGGTATCTTGCACTGAATACATAGGTGTAAGAGGCGAACCAGGGGAACTGAAACATCTAAGTACCCTGAGGAAAAGAAATCAACCGAGATTCCCTTAGTAGTGGCGAGCGAACGGGGACTAGCCCTTAAGCTTCTTTGAATCTAACAGAACGCTCTGGAAAGTGCGGCCATAGTGGGTGATAGCCCCGTATGTGAAAGGTTCTTTGAAGTGAAATCGAGTAGGACGGAGCACGAGAAACTTTGTCTGAATATGGGGGGACCATCCTCCAAGGCTAAATACTACTGACTGACCGATAGTGAACCAGTACCGTGAGGGAAAGGCGAAAAGAACCCCGGAGAGGGGAGTGAAATAGAACCTGAAACCGTATGCGTACAAGCAGTGGGAGCCTACTTTGTTAGGTGACTGCGTACCTTTTGTATAATGGGTCAGCGACTTATATTCAGTGGCGAGCTTAACCGAATAGGGAAGGCGTAGCGAAAGCGAGTCTTAATAGGGCGAATTAGTCGCTGGGTATAGACCCGAAACCGGGCGATCTATCCATGAGCAGGTTGAAGGTTAGGTAACACTGACTGGAGGACCGAACCCACTCCCGTTGAAAAGGTAGGGGATGACTTGTGGATCGGAGTGAAAGGCTAATCAAGCTCGGAGATAGCTGGTTCTCCTCGAAAGCTATTTAGGTAGCGCCTCACGTATCACTCCAGGGGGTAGAGCACTGTTTCGGCTAGGGGGTCATCCCGACTTACCAAACCGATGCAAACTCCGAATACCTGGAAGTGTCAGCGTGGGAGACACACGGCGGGTGCTAACGTCCGTCGTGAAAAGGGAAACAACCCAGACCGTCAGCTAAGGTCCCAAAGTTATGGTTAAGTGGTAAACGATGTGGGAAGGCTTAGACAGCTAGGAGGTTGGCTTAGAAGCAGCCACCCTTTAAAGAAAGCGTAATAGCTCACTAGTCGAGTCGGCCTGCGCGGAAGATGTAACGGGGCTCAAACCATACACCGAAGCTACGGGTGCATCGCAAGATGCGCGGTAGAGGAGCGTTCTGTAAGCCTGTGAAGGTGAGTTGAGAAGCTTGCTGGAGGTATCAGAAGTGCGAATGCTGACATGAGTAACGACAATGGGAGTGAAAAACTCCCACGCCGAAAGACCAAGGGTTCCTGCGCAACGTTAATCGACGCAGGGTTAGTCGGTCCCTAAGGCGAGGCTGAAGAGCGTAGTCGATGGGAAACAGGTTAATATTCCTGTACTTCTAGTTACTGCGATGGAGGGACGGAGAAGGCTAGGCCAGCTTGGCGTTGGTTGTCCAAGTTTAAGGTGGTAGGCAGAGATCTTAGGTAAATCCGGGGTCTTAATGCCGAGAGCTGATGACGAGTCATCTTTTAGATGATGAAGTGGTTGATGCCATGCTTCCAGGAAAAGCTTCTAAGCTTCAGGTAACTAGGAACCGTACCCCAAACCGACACAGGTGGTTGGGTAGAGAATACCAAGGCGCTTGAGAGAACTCGGGTGAAGGAACTAGGCAAAATGGCACCGTAACTTCGGGAGAAGGTGCGCCGGCGAGGGTGAACGATTTACTCGGTAAGCCCATGCCGGTCGAAGATACCAGGCCGCTGCGACTGTTTATTAAAAACACAGCACTCTGCAAACACGAAAGTGGACGTATAGGGTGTGACGCCTGCCCGGTGCCGGAAGGTTAATTGATGGGGTTAGCGAAAGCGAAGCTCTTGATCGAAGCCCCGGTAAACGGCGGCCGTAACTATAACGGTCCTAAGGTAGCGAAATTCCTTGTCGGGTAAGTTCCGACCTGCACGAATGGCGTAACGATGGCGGCGCTGTCTCCACCCGAGACTCAGTGAAATTGAAATCGCTGTGAAGATGCAGTGTATCCGCGGCTAGACGGAAAGACCCCGTGAACCTTTACTGTAGCTTTGCACTGGACTTTGAGCCTGCTTGTGTAGGATAGGTGGGAGGCTTTGAAGCGTGGACGCCAGTCTGCGTGGAGCCATCCTTGAAATACCACCCTGGCATGCTTGAGGTTCTAACTCTGGTCCGTCATCCGGATCGAGGACAGTGTATGGTGGGCAGTTTGACTGGGGCGGTCTCCTCCTAAAGAGTAACGGAGGAGTACGAAGGTGCGCTCAGACCGGTCGGAAATCGGTCGTAGAGTATAAAGGCAAAAGCGCGCTTGACTGCGAGACAGACACGTCGAGCAGGTACGAAAGTAGGTCTTAGTGATCCGGTGGTTCTGTATGGAAGGGCCATCGCTCAACGGATAAAAGGTACTCCGGGGATAACAGGCTGATACCGCCCAAGAGTTCATATCGACGGCGGTGTTTGGCACCTCGATGTCGGCTCATCACATCCTGGGGCTGAAGCCGGTCCCAAGGGTATGGCTGTTCGCCATTTAAAGTGGTACGCGAGCTGGGTTTAGAACGTCGTGAGACAGTTCGGTCCCTATCTGCCGTGGACGTTTGAGATTTGAGAGGGGCTGCTCCTAGTACGAGAGGACCGGAGTGGACGAACCTCTGGTGTTCCGGTTGTCACGCCAGTGGCATTGCCGGGTAGCTATGTTCGGAATAGATAACCGCTGAAAGCATCTAAGCGGGAAACTAGCCTCAAGATGAGATCTCACTGGGAACTTGATTCCCCTGAAGGGCCGTCGAAGACTACGACGTTGATAGGTCGGGTGTGTAAGCGCTGTGAGGCGTTGAGCTAACCGATACTAATTGCCCGTGAGGCTTGACCATATAACACCCAAACAATTTGCGTGTTGTACGGTGAAGACGTAACGAACCGAAAGTTCGTGTGAACCGCAAATTACTTGTCACATACCCGAATCTGGATGAGCGTGTGCACCTGCCACGAGCGTCCATAAAGAATTGCTTGACGACCATAGAGCGTTGGAACCACCTGATCCCATCCCGAACTCAGTAGTGAAACGACGCATCGCCGATGGTAGTGTGGAGTTTCTCCATGTGAGAGTAGGTCATCGTCAAGCTCC